>NZ_PKRT01000003.1 GCF_002855555.1 Novosphingobium sp. TH158
CGGGCTCCGCTACGCAGCCCATTGCTTCAACTGCGCTGATGCGCAAAACAACCGCCCGGCTCTAATCCCAGCTGGGGGAAAGCTGGGGGTCACGTCAGGGATCGTATAAGTTCTTCGATACCCAAAAGGGATACCGACCAGAGCTGGCCTTGCGCGTATTGGAAGGGCTGAGCCAGATCGAAATGCTGGATATCATTTTTGGCGTCGGCGATGGCAAGGTTATCCGCCAGTCGTTGCGGAAGAAGCTGACCGACTGGCATCGTAAGCGGCCAGTCCCCGTGACAATCCCTTCAGATTTCGACATCTGGATGTTTTGGATCAAGCTCCGTCAGGCAAAGGGCAGTAAGCGTTACCTCCCTTTTCGCATCATGGGCACCTCACCGGTCCGGGTCGCGAAAGCCAAAGTTGCGAAGACGGCGGGCGCGAGCCGCCGCAAGAGCACGTTGCCAAGTAAGAGCCAGCGGAGGGCATTCTACAATCGCGTTCGCGCACAGATTGCGAAGCGTCATCGCTGAATGAAGTTTGCGGGGCTGGGTCAACACCCAGCCCCACCCCGATCGCATAGGCTTACATCCACCGAAGCAATGCGGATGATGACAAACGTTGACGGCCTATCCATTGAGCTGGCATCACTGCGCTTCGCTATCAATCAGGCTAGATCAAGACTCGAACCATCAAAAACTTAGACTGGTGGGGGCCACTTTGGGGGCTTCGAATTTTTGCGCGACAGCAAATATCTGATAACAAAAACAAATATTCGCGATGCCGAGTCCTCTTCTGGCACCAGTCAACCACTTTATCGTGTTGTTTTTACACGATAAAGTGGACGTTCTGAAAATGTGATCCCACATTGCTTCCCACATTTTGTGTGGGTTGGAATGAGCCTTGTCGGCCCTTGCTGGGACGCCAACTCAACTTGGCTGATCCCATTATCTGCCCTTCGGCTGTTGCGCAGGACGAATCCTGACGGTGCATCGAACTGGCTGCTGCGAGGTTGCGGCAGCCCTCCGGCAAGCGTCAATGGCATCGCGGTTATCGCGCTGGATGTCAGCGGCCTGCGCCAGTGTGCTCCATGCCTCGGCGCTGTCACTCTGCATCAGCCGCGCGCCAGCATCCCAGCGTGAGGGTGCGCCTACCATCCGGGCCGCCATGCGCTCGGGCCAATGCCAGCTATCGGGCATGGCGCGGGCGATTGTGCCGGGAAGGAAAGACCATAGCAGGATGCCTGCCAGAAAAGCTCCGCCTGCCACCTGGTAGAGCTGCTGCCGCTGCTCGGCGGCGGTACGGGCGTGGGCGGTGACGCTGCGCATAGCCTGGGCCGCATGGTGCAAATCGTCCCGTGCCTGGCTGATCCGGTCGTGATCTGTCCGCCGTGCCGATTCGGCTGCTGCGGCGATTCGATTGCCAATGCTGTCAGGCGTCATCTGCATCGCCGGATGACCAGCCATGCCCTTCAGGCTCTCACTGATTGCGCCCATCCGCTTGGCCATGTCGGTCAGGGTCGCGCCGTAATCGGGAATGACAATGTCGGCGCGCTCGGCGGCAAGGTGCTGGACGGCCCGGCGCATGAGCGCCAGCTCGCCTTCAAGGCGGGCGAAGGCCTCGGCTGCGGGATCGCCTGCGACCTCCGGGGCGGGCGGGTCAGGCTCCGGCTCAAGGTCCAGTTTCAGGTCCACATCATCGGTATCCATCGCGCTTCTCCTAAAGGCCCATGCCGATTGACCGGCTCCGCTCCATCGTGATGGAGGCGGCAAGGTCGCGGCCCAGATCGCGACCGAGTTCTGTCTTGATGCCAAGTTCGCGGGTGCGACCGCGCAGCAGGGATTCGACCTGCGCGTCGCGCTCCAGGCTCTTCGCCATGTCCGCCATACGGTAGGTGAGCCTCTGCGCACCCCTGGTGTCGCCATCGCGCTGCATGGCCTGTCGGGCCTGCCCAAGCCGCTGCCAGTCGCTGACAAAGCGGTCGGCGCGCTGCGCGGGATCGACGCGGAATTCCGCTTCAAGTTGCATGGCGCGGATTGCGCCCTGGCTGCGACCATCGGCGGCCTCTCGGGCCAGCGAGGGCTGGCGCTGCAAGGCGCTGGCGAGGTCGGCGCTGCCATGCGGGCGGACCGCATCGAGAGCCTTTCCAGCCTTCTCCAGTGCGTCGCGTTGGTGGGGCAGCACCGGCAATCCCTGTTCGCGCATTTGCCCGATGTCGGCGGCGGCACGAGCATAGCGTTCGACCGCCCGGCGCTGATCGGAGAGGCCAGCCTGATCGGGTGGCAAGGCTTCGAGCTTGTGTGCCTGCGGGCGGAATCCGGCGAAGATCGACTTCGCCCGTTCCGGCAACTGCCGGGCGATGTCGACAATCCGCTCGCGGAAGGTGATGCCGCGCCGTTCGGCGAACTGCTGCTCTGGCTTGTAGTCGCTCGCCATGTCCTTGCCGCGCTCCCGACTGAGCGTTCGGACGAGTTTCGACTGATCGGCGAAGTCATCGCGGCCATAGTGCAGGGCCATGCCATCACGGTGGCGGGACATCGCGACATAGGCACCATGGCTATCCATGCCTGGCGTTGCCAGCACATGCGCCCGGTCCACGGTCATGCCCTGCGCCTTGTGGATCGTGGCGGCATAGCCATGATCGATGTGCGCATAGTCCTTGGTGTCGAAAGCGACGTTGCGGCCATCGTCGGTGCGCACGGCCATGCGTTGCGGCGCCACCTGCTCGACGGTGCCCAGAGTGCCATTCTTGACGACCAGGCCCCGCTCATTGCGGAGGAACATGATGCGGTCGCCGCTGGCAAACTGGCGGTCGCCACGCTCCGCGCGGATGGCCACGTCATTGCCCAGTTCGCCACTGGCGCGCAGCTTTCCGCGCGCCGCGTCATTGAGTTCGCGCACCTCGTCATTGGTGTGGGTGAGAATGATCCGCGTATCGCCAGGACTGCCCTGCCGTTCTCGATCCCAACGCTCGATCAGCTCGCCGCGCGCAGCTTCTCGCGTCTCGGCAACATGCAACATGCCCCGTTCTTCATAGGCGTGAATGGCAAGGCCGGTGCGCCCGGTAGCGAGATGCCGCGTAGCCTCCTGCTGCCAGCCGTCATGCTGGCGGCGCACTTCGCTGATTTCGACACCGCCGTGCCGTTCGTGGATCGCACGAAACGCCGCTCCGGCTTCGATGGCCTGGAGCTGCTGCGGGTCGCCAACCAGGACAACTTTCGCGCCTGCGTCGGCGGCATGGGAGAGAACGCGCTCCATCTGCCGCGTGCCGACCATGCCCGCTTCGTCGATGACCAGCACGTCGCGCGAGGTGAGCAATTCGTGGCCCTGGCCCCACTGGTGTTCAAGGCTGGCAATGGTCCGCGAGGCAATGCCCGAACCATGCTCCAGCCCATCGGTGGCAATGCCGGACAGCGCCGCACCGCGAACGGTATAGCCGGCGCTCTCCCATGCCTCGCGCGCCACACCCAACATCGCGCTCTTGCCAGTCCCGGCATAGCCGACAACGACGCTCAGGCCGCGCCCATCGGTCATATGTTCGAACGCCGCGCGCTGCTCGCTGGAAAGCGCAAGGCCGCGCTCAGCCGCGCGCGCCAGCGCGCCTTCCCGGCCATTGCCTTCGACCTGATGCCGCTCGCGCTCCGCGAGCAATTCCGATACGCGCCCGAGCCGCTGTTCGGTCTCGATCATCTGGCGCGATGTGAACCGATCTTCGCCGCGACTGTCCTTGCCCAGCGCGATCAGGTCGGACGAACCGCGCACCGCGCTCATCGCCAAATCGAACTGCTCTTTCCCGTCGCTGTGCCGATGCACGAACATGGCAAGGTCGCGGGTTGTGAACGTCGCCTGTCCGTTTGCCACCAAGCGATTTGATACAGAGCTACGCTACAGTTGCCACGCCACTAATCGAGCTCGCATCGTCTCTGATTGAAGCAAGTGCCAACCTCGCTAAGCGTCGAAACATTGCCCGCAGCGATTTGAGTCCTCATCGAGGACCAAGCCGGAGCGCGATACGGTATTTTTGACGGTATCGAATCAGCGAATCAGGGCAATAAAGCGTTGTGATGTAACGCCTTGTCTACACATCACGGTCCCTCTTCTGGCACCATTTTTCTTCTCATCATTCTGCATTCGGCAGGGGTGTCCCGCAGGGGCCCGGCCTTAGCCGCCGAGCTTTCGCCGGCCGCAAGGGCCGGTTGTGCTGGTCTGCGCGAACTGGCAGAGTCTGACTGATCGGAACAGAGGATTGGCCGGACGTGGCGCTGCAGGATGATTCCCGGGATGAGATGGTGCTCGTTCCCGGGGGCACTTTCACCATGGGATCGGAACGTTTCTATCCCGAGGAACGGCCGCTTCGCCGGGTGCACGTGGATCCCTTCCGGATAGATGCAACGCCGGTCACCAATCGCCAGTTTGCCCGCTTCGTTGCCGAGACCGGGCATCACACCCAGGCCGAGATCGCCCCCGATCCCCGCGACTATCCCGGCATGCTTCCGGAAATGGCCCGCGCCGGTTCGCTGGTCTTTCGCAAGACGTCCGGCCCGGTGCCGATGGAAGACGTGACGCAGTGGTGGGAGTTCTGCTTCGGGGCGGACTGGCGCCATCCCTATGGCCCGGACAGCGATCTCGATGCGCTGGACCTGTGGGACCACCCCGTCGTCCATGTCGCCTGGCCGGACGCCGCGGCCTATGCCAAGTGGGCCGGCAAGGAGCTTCCCACCGAGGCGGAGCACGAATTCGCGGCGCGTGGCGGGCTGGAAGGGCAGGAATTTGCCTGGGGAGACGAGCTTGCCCCCGGCGGCAGGATGCTGGCCAATTACTGGCAGGGCCTGTTCCCCTTTTCCAACACGCGCGAGGATGGCTGGGAGCGGACCTCACCCGTCCGCAGCTATCCGCCCAACGGTTTCGGCCTGTTCGACATGATTGGCAATGTCTGGGAATGGACTGCCGACTGGTGGGCGGAAAACCCGGCAAAAGCGCTGAAGGCGAAGAAGGCCGGCGATTCATGCTGTGCCGTGCGCAACCTGCGTGGCGGCAAGCTGAAGGACAGCTTCGACCCCGGCCAGCCGCAAGTGCGGATCGGGCGCAAGGTGATCAAGGGTGGTTCGCACCTGTGCGCGGTGAACTATTGCCAGCGCTTCCGCCCCGCCGCGCGGCACCCGGAAATGATCGACACGTCAACCAGCCACATCGGCTTCAGGTGCGTTCGCCGGAACTGATTGGCGGACTAACGATTTTCTAAACCCTTCGCCCCTATGCCTTTTGCATGGCCAAGGCTGCATCCCGACGCGCCGCCGTTCCGGCGAGCTTTTTCGTGAAGGTAATCCTGCCTTTTGCGGTACCCTTCGCGCTGACGCTGGCCTTGATGGTGCTGGTTGGCGAGCGCTGGCCGCGTGACATTGCCCCCGGTTCCGGACTGAAGCTCGCGGGGCTTGTCGCCTCGGCGCTGACCGCGGCGCTGGTCTGGCGCTACACGGTGCGCGCGATCGAAGACCGGCGGGTGCACAAGGCCGCCGGCATCCTCTGCCTGGTCACTGGCCTTATGGGCTGGGCGGTGTGGACCACCGGCGTCCTGCCGAGCATCAACGGGGCTGCGCTCGGCAGCGAAAGCACCGTGCGGATGCGCCTGGAACGCACGGAAGTGACCGCCGTAAGCAAGAGCAAGGAACGCTATCACTGGGCGTGGCTGCGGACCGACCTGAACGATGCGGCCCTGGCATCGGGGCGCTACTTCATTCCCGAAGGACACTATCAGCGGTGGCAGGCCAGCAAGCCCGCCTCCGTCGAGGTGACTTACGCGCGCGGATTGCTCGGCGCGCAGGTGGTTACCGGCTTCCGCTAGGGAGCAATCCCCCTCACCCCGCCGGAGTGCTGTCGGATTCGCGCTTCACCAGCGTGTAAGGCAGGATCGTGCGCCGCGCCTCGCGGTCCTGCTCGTTCCGCACCCGCTCGGCCAGTTCGATCGTCGCACGTCGCGCCATTTCCGCGACCGGCTGGCGAATGGTCGTAAGGCCCGGCCAGACCGTATCGGCAATCGCCGAATCGTCGAAGCCCACGACCGACAGCCCTTGCGGCACGTCGATCCCGTGGCGGTGGGCGGTTGAAAGCACGCCGGCGGCCATATCGTCGTTGCTGGCAAAGATTGCGGTCGGCGGCGGATCGAGCGCCAGCAGCTTTTCCGCCGCAGCCAGCCCGGAGCGATAGGTAAACTCGCCATCGGCGATCAGGGCGGGGTCGAGCGCGATGCCGGCTTCGGCCAGGGCATCTTCGTAGCCCGCCTGCCGCAGCACGCTGGCCGTCTGGTCGGCAGCGCCGCGAATGAAGGCGATGCGGCGGTGGCCTTGGCCGACAAGGTGCGCGGTCATGGCGCGGGCAGCATCGCGGTCGTCAAGCGAAACGACGGTCGCCCCAGCCATCGGCTGGCCCGTGGCGATCTGCGCGATGGCAACACCGATATGCTGCAAGGCATCGAGCAGGTCGGCGTTGTCGCACAGTGGTGGCGGGGCCAGCACGGCATCGATGCGGTGCGACTGCAGCCGCGCAACCACCTCTTCCAGGCTGGCCTGCGCGGGCCATGCCTCGACAACGATCTCGGCATCGACCTGCGCCGCCGCCTCGAGGCTGCCGACAAGGAACTCGTTGAGATAGGCGGAACTGGGATTGCTGTGCAGCAGGCCGATCCGGCACTCGCGCCGCCCGGCCAGCTTGCGGGCCGCCTGGTTGGGAACATAGCCAAGCTGGGCGATTGCAGAGAGCACCCTCTGCCGGGTCTCTTCGCTGACGCGCGGGTTCTGGTTGGCCACGCGCGACACGGTCATCGTCGAGACGCCGGCCAGCTGCGCGACATCAGCGATCGTCGGCCCGGAAAGGCTCCGCCGCCCTGCTATTCTGCTGACTTCACCCCCTGCCATCCGGCTTCCCTATAATTCCGTCACGCCTGTCGCAAGCTGCCCGCTTGCATTGTCACGCGGGTTAACGCTAACATAGTTGCGAGGGAGAGCAAATGTTTCTCGGAATCGATATCGGCACATCCGGCGTAAAAGCTGTGGTCATCGACGGCCAGGGCGTGCTGCGCGCCCAGGCGAGTGCCCCGCTGGCCGTATCGCGGCCGCATGACCTGTGGTCGGAGCAGGAACCGGACAACTGGTGGAGCGCCACGCAGGCCGCTGTCATGGGCCTGCCGGCAGACCTTCGCCGTGCCGTCGCCGGGATCGGCCTTGCTGGCCAGATGCACGGCGCCACCCTGCTGGGCGCCGACGACCGCCCCCTTCGGCCGGCGATCCTGTGGAACGATGGCCGCTCCTTCGCCGAATGCGCGGAGATCGAGCAGGCCGAGCCGCAGACCCGGGCGATCACCGGCAATATCGCCATGCCCGGCTTCACCGCGCCCAAGCTGGCCTGGGTGCGCCGCCATGAGCCGGACCTGTTCGGGCAGGTCCGCACCGTGCTGCTGCCCAAGGACTATGTCCGGCTGGTGATGACCGGCGACAAGGCCAGCGACATGTCCGACAGCGCCGGGACGCTGTGGCTCGATACCGGCGCGCGCGACTGGAGCGAGGCGATGCTCGCCGCAACGGGCCTGACCCGCGACCAGATGCCGCGCCTTTACGAAGGCAGCCAGGCTACCGGCCGCCTGCGCGCCGATGTGGCGGCGCGCTGGGGGATGGATCCGGTTCCGGTTGCCGCCGGGGCGGGCGACAATGCCGCCGGGGCTGCCGGGGTCGGCGTCGTAGCCGATGGCGATGCCCTGCTCTCGCTTGGCACCTCGGGGGTGATCTTCGTCGCGACGGGCGACTTCAGGCCGAACCCGGCGCGTGCCGTCCACGCCTTCTGCCACTGCCTGCCGGGCCTGTGGCACCAGATGAGCGTCCACCTTTCCGCCGCCAGCTGCGTCGACTGGGCGGCGCGCAACGCCGGGCTGGACGTGCCCGCTTTCTTCGCCGCGGCAGAGGCTGCCGGCCCGGCGGCGGGCGGCGAGCTGTTCCTGCCCTACCTTTCGGGCGAGCGCACCCCGCACAACGACCCGCACCTGCGCGGCGCCTTCCTGGGGCTCGACAACGAGACCGACCCCGGCCGCATCGCCGCCGCCGTGCTCGAAGGCGTCGCCTTTGCCCATGCCGACGGGCTGGCGGCGCTGCGCGAGGCGGGGACCGTGGTGGAAAACCTCTGCGTCATCGGCGGCGGCGCGCGCTCGGCCTACTGGGGCACGATCATCGCCGCCGCGCTCGATGTGCGGCTGACCTACCTTGACGGCGGCGAGGTCGGCCCGGCGCTCGGCGCGGCCAAGCTTGCGCAGATCGCCGTGACCGGCGCCTCCCCCGCCGATGTCTGCACCCGCCCGCCCGTCATGCGCGAGATCGCGCCCGATCCGCTGCTGGTGGAGCGGCTGGCGCCCCGGCTTGCCAAATTCCGCCGCGCTTCTGCGGCTATCCGAACCCTGTGAAAGGAATCCCCATGTCCGCCGACTACTTCGCCGCCTTCGACACCATCCGCTACGAAGGACCGGAGACCACCAACGACCTGGCCTATCGCTGGTACGACAAGGACCGGCTGGTCATGGGCAAGCGCATGGAAGACCACCTGCGCTTTGCCGTGTGCATGTGGCACACCTTCTGCTGGCCGGGCAGCGACGTGTTCGGCGCGGGCACCTTCAGCCGCCCCTGGCTGCAAGGCCCGATGGACGCCCGCAACGCCGCCGCCAAGCGCGAGGCGGCACTGGCCTTCGTCGAGAAGCTGGACCTGCCGTTCTACTGCTTCCACGATGTCGACGTGATGGCCGATGCCGATGATGCCAGTGCCTTCCGCGCCTCCTTCGCCGAAGCGGTGGACCACCTTGAGGCGCTGCAGGCGCAGCACGGCCGCAAGCTGCTGTGGGGCACGGCCAACCTGTTCAGCCACCCGCGCTACATGGCGGGCGCGGCGACCAACCCCGACCCCGAGGTCTATGCCTGGGCGGCGCTGCAGGTGCGCGACGCGCTGGAAGCGACGCACCGGCTGGGCGGCGCCAACTATGTCCTGTGGGGCGGCCGCGAGGGCTATGATTCGATCCTCAACACCGAGATCGGCACCGAGCAGGAGAACTTCGGCCGCTTCCTCAGCCTCGTCGTCGATCACAAGCACCGCATCGGCTTCAAGGGCACCATCCTGATCGAGCCCAAGCCGCACGAGCCGACCAAGCACCAGTACGATTTCGACACGCAGACCGTTTACGCCTTCCTCAAGCGCTTCGGGCTGGAGAACGAGGTGAAGGTCAACATCGAGGCGAACCACGCCACGCTTTCCGGCCACACCTTCGAGCATGAGCTGGCCATGGCCCGCGCGCTCGGCATTTTCGGTTCGATCGACGCCAACCGCGGCGATCCGCAGAACGGCTGGGATACCGACCAGTTCCCCAACTCGGTGGAAGAGCTGACGCTGGCCCTGCTCGAAGTGATCCGCGCCGGCGGCTTCACCGATGGCGGCTTCAACTTCGATGCCAAGGTGCGCCGCCAGTCGATCGACGCGGCCGACCTGTTCCACGGCCACATTGGCGGGGTGGACGTGATCGCCCGGGCCCTGCTGCGCGCCGCCGCGATCATCGAGGACGGCCGGCTCGAGGCCTTCCGCGCCGAACGCTATGCCGGCTGGCAGGGAGAGCTTGGCCGCATGATCCACGCCGAGGGCACCACGCTGGCCCAGATCGCCGACCACGCCGTGCGTTCCAACGCCGCGCCGCAGCCCAGGTCCGGCCGGCAGGAATGGTGCGAGAACCTGGTCAACGCGTTCTGATCAGGCCTTTCCGGCGCCTGTCCAGCAGGGCGTTGAGGTTGACAAGGTTGACACCGTGTAAACCTCGCGTCCACCTGGCCGGGCGGCGGATTCCTGCGGCTTTCGGGCCATTCGGGCGGCTGGAACGCGCGGAAGAATAAAAAAACCGCGCGCCGCACGCCCGCAGCCCTGCCCTCACGGTCCCCGCCGCGCCGCGCCCTTGGCATCGCCGTGCGCGGCCTCGGAAATGTACCAGCTCTGCCGCACGTGGCGGTCCTGCGCGGCCTGCCCGTCCTCGGCCTCGCCATAGGGCCAGCCAGGACCGGGCAGCGCCTCGTCCTCGGTCCAGTCGAGCGGGGCGGTTTCCACCCGTTCGAGCAGGGCATCGAAGCGCCCGGCGGAAAACTCGCGCGCCACCTGGCTGCGACCGACCAGCCACGGGTTCTCAAGCGCCCAGGTGGCCAGCCGGTTGTCAAAGCGCCGCGTCGTGCCGACCAGTTCGCCGTGGTAATAGTGCTGCACCTCAACGCCGTTCACCGCGCGATCCATCACCGCATGGGCCAGCTGGTGCAGCCCCATTTCCAGCGCGACTTCCCAGCCGAGCGAAAACGGCGTGCCCTGCAAGCGGTTGCGCAGGTTGTAGGCGGAGGTGCGGCTCATCCCCACGGCCTTGGCGGCGAGGGAAACGGACTGGGTGGCGGCCAGCTCGCGCAGGAAATCCACCATCTTCTCGCGCGTCCACTCGGAATGACGCGGCGCACGGCGACGGGCGGAAGGTTCGGAACTGTGAGACATCGGTTCACCTTGGCACGGGGAAGCTAGGGAACCGGGCTAGTTATACGATTTTTGGGGAGTAGGAAAATGGGGTCGCCATCATTCGATCGCAGGCACCGCGTCGGCAACAATTGGAACAATTGCAGCCTGAAAGCTTTCGCCATCTGACAAGCGTCGTAAAGTTTGAGCGCATCACATCAGCCCAGTCATGGAAAGGCAAACTAGGCTTGTCGCATCTGATAAAAAGGTTTTGATATAAATAATCAACAGTTTAGAGGCGCATAAAAACTAAATAAGTAATTATGCCAATATATCCATATTTAATGGCGCCGCAAAATGCATTTTTCCATATTTTTCAGAATTTTAATAATGACATTACCATACATTAACTATTGTTAACCATTTCATATACTTGCAAAATATACTCCTCGTGATTTAAATCCATTGAGGGGGGAATGATTTTTATATAGTCTCGCAAATATTCCCTTTTGGAGGGAAAGATGAGCGAAGATTACCGCTTTAGCTCTCAATCCCCACCCGCACCTAAAAAGGGCGGTCGCGAAAAATCGTCTGCAAATGACCCGCATGGCAGACCTGAAACATCTTCCTTCCTAAGCAGTGAACAGGCATCTGAGGACCTCGAGAAGGTATCTCACCCTATCAATCTCGAAGATGCACCCGGCTTGGCGGTCTACTTCGGAGATCGTCGTTCCGATCTCGCAGTTGAATGGTTGCTAAGGCTTATTCCCGACTGCCCGCTAGGCAAAGTGTCGGAAAGCTACATCGCGCCACCATCACTTCAAACGGCGATCCTGATATTCGTATGCAGCAACGACCCGACACGAATGATCCGTCTGTTCAGGCTGTATAAGGAGGTTTTAAAGCGCAAGTTGCTAATTGCAGTGATGAACCGAAGTACACCAAAGGACCGCGCCCGTTTGCTTACAGTTGGCTTCGACGACGTGTTCGATGGCCGCACCCTCCCGCTTGAAGCGACAGTACGCGTTAACGCCCGGCTTCGCCGCCTGGCCGAGATGAATATCATCAAGTTGGGTCCAAGCACCTGTGACATGCAGAATTTCAAACACTATCTCTTGTCTGATCGAGAAAATGTCATTCTTGCTAAACTATGCTCGCGTATGGATAAGCCAGTAAGTCAGAACATCTTGCTGAATGAAATTCACGAGCATTACGGGCATTCAAACCGTCGTTCGCTACATGTCATGCTATCACACATTCGTAAAAAGCTGCATCCAGATTATGCGATAATATATTCACGACATGATGACAGCTACATGCTTAAACGAATTTGCAACGATGATTGATCGCAATCAGGTTTAATGATCTGGCCCGGACAGCAATTCATCAGCAGTCATCCTTTAGTTTCAACAACGGCGCCAGATACTTACCCGTAAAGCTCCGCTCCACCTTCACCACATCCTCCGGCGTGCCCGTGGCGACGATTTCGCCGCCGCGCACGCCGCCTTCGGGGCCCATGTCGATGATCCAGTCGGCGGTCTTGATGACGTCGAGGTTGTGTTCGATCACCACCACCGAATTGCCCTGGTCCACCAGCCGGTGGAGCACTTCGAGGAGCTTGCGGACGTCTTCGAAGTGGAGGCCGGTGGTCGGCTCGTCGAGGATGTAGAGCGTCTGCCCGGTGGCGCGGCGGCTGAGTTCCTTGGCGAGCTTCACGCGCTGCGCCTCGCCCCCCGATAGCGTCGTGGCCTGCTGGCCGACCTTGACATAGCCGAGGCCGACTTCGTTGAGCATGTGCATCTTGTCGCGGATCGGCGGCACGGCCTTGAAGAACTCTTCCGCGTCCTCGATCGTCATGTCGAGCACGTCGGCGATGGAGTGGCCCTTGAACTTCACCTCCAGCGTTTCGCGGTTGTAGCGCTTGCCCTGGCATTCCTCGCAGGTGACGTAGACATCGGGCAGGAAGTGCATCTCGATCTTGATCAGGCCGTCGCCCTGGCAGGCCTCGCACCGGCCGCCCTTGACGTTGAAGCTGAAGCGCCCCGCCTTGTACCCGCGCGCCGCGCTTTCCGGCAGGCCGGCGAACCAGTCGCGGATCTGGGTGAAGGCGCCGGTATAGGTGGCCGGGTTGGAGCGCGGGGTGCGGCCGATGGGCGACTGGTCGATCTCGATCACCTTGTCGCACATTTCGAGGCCGGTGATCCGGTCATGCGCGCCGGCGATCACCCGCGCGCCGTTCAGCGCCCGCGCCGCCCCGGCATAGAGCGTATCGAGCGTGAGGCTCGACTTGCCGGAGCCCGAGACGCCGGTGACGCAGCAGAAGGTGCCGAGCGGGAATTCCGCGGTGACGCCGGTGAGGTTGTTGGCGCGGGCGTTGTGCACCGTCACCATGTGGCCGTTGCCCTTGCGGCGGGCCTTGGGCACCTCGATCCGCCGCGCCCCGGAAAGGTACTGGCCGGTAAGGCTGGCCTTGCTCTTGAGGATGTCCTTCAGCGTGCCCTGGGCGACGATCTCCCCCCCGTGCACGCCCGCGCCGGGGCCAAGATCGACGATGTGATCGGCATGGCGGATCGCATCCTCGTCGTGCTCCACCACGATCACCGTGTTGCCAAGGTCGCGCAGCCGCTTGAGCGTGGCGAGCAGCATGTCGTTATCGCGCTGGTGCAGGCCGATGCTCGGTTCGTCGAGCACGTAGAGCACGCCCGACAGCCCCGAGCCGATCTGGCTGGCGAGGCGGATGCGCTGGCTTTCCCCGCCCGAGAGCGTGCCGCTCGTCCGGTCGAGGTTGAGGTAATCGAGCCCGACGTTGTTGAGGAAGCCCAGCCGCTCGTTGATTTCCTTGAGGATGGCCTTGGCGATCTGCTGCTGCTGGGGGGTAAGCCGATCGTTCAGCGCGCCGAACCAGGCCACGGCATCGGCCACCGACAGGCGGGTGACGGAGGACACGTCGGCCCCGGCCACCTTGACGCTCAGCGCCTCGGGCTTGAGCCGCTTGCCCTCGCAGGTCTCGCAGGGCTGCGCGGTCTGGTACTTGCCCAGCTCCTCGCGCATCCAGGCGCTTTCGGTTTGCAGCATGCGGCGGTTGAGGTTGCCGATCACGCCTTCGAACGGCTTCTTCACCGTGTAGCTCTTGCGCCCGTCCATGAAGGTGAGGTTCACCGGCTGGCCCGCCGTGCCGTGCAGGATGACGATCTTCACCTCCACCGGCAGCGCTTCCCACGGCGTTTCCAGGCTGAAGCCGAACTCCGCCGCCAGGCTGGAGAGCACCTGCATGTAATAGGGGCTTGGCGGGTTGCTCTTGGCCCATGGGACGATGGCCCCCTGCTTGAGGCTGAGATGCTCGTTCGGCACCACCAGCTGCGGATCGAACAGCAGCTTTTCGCCCAGCCCGTCGCAGGCCGGGCAGGCACCCATCGGTGCGTTGAAGCTGAACAGCCGCGGCTCCAGGCTTTCGATGGTGAAGCCGGAGACCGGGCAGGCGAACTTTTCCGAAAAGACGATGCGGTTGGCGGGCAGGCCCGCGCCCTTCATGGCGCCGCCGGCATCCTCCGCCTCGCGCCCCGGCACCGGGCCATCGGCAAGGTCGACATAGGCCAGGCCATCGGCCAGCTTCAGCGCCTGTTCGAAGCTGTCGGCCAGCCGCGTCTCGATCCCTTCGCGCACGGCGATGCGATCGACCACCACTTCGATGTCATGCTTGAACTTCTTGTCGAGCGCGGGGGCATCCTCGATGCCATGCATCTCGCCGTCGATCCGCACGCGGGTGTAGCCCGCCTTCTGCCACTCGGCCAGTTCCTTGCGGTATTCGCCCTTGCGCCCGCGCACCACGGGGGCAAGCAGGTAGGCGCGCGTCCCCTCGGGCAGGGCCATGACGCGATCGACCATCTGGCTGACGGTCTGCGCCGAGATCGGCTCGCCCGTCGCCGGGCTGTAGGGCACCCCGACCCGCGCCCAGAGCAGGCGCATGTAATCGTAGATCTCGGTCACCGTGGCGACGGTGGAGCGCGGGTTGCGGCTGGTGGTCTTCTGCTCGATCGAGATGGCGGGCGAGAGGCCGTCGATATGCTCGACATCGGGCTTCTGCATCATCTCGAGGAACTGGCGGGCATAGGCCGACAGGCTCTCGACATAGCGGCGCTGCCCTTCGGCATAGATCGTGTCGAAGGCCAGGCTCGACTTGCCCGAGCCCGACAGGCCGGTAACGACGATCAGCGCATCGCGCGGCAGTTCGAGATCGATACCCTTGAGGTTATGCTCGCGCGCGCCGCGCACGACAATCTTTGACAGCGACATAGCGGCGCTCTGTTCCAGATTTGTTCGCAAAGTTCAAGCCGCTGTCGGCAGCTTGCCCACAAACGGGGTAAAAGGTGGAATCTTGCAACTTGGCAAGGCCGAGAAACTGTTGGATGAGGACGCCAGCTAGGGGGCCTCAGTGACCATTGAACAGACAAAATCGGAAGCGTTTGCATGAGCCTGCTTGCCGACCTTGCCAACGCGCGCACCGAAGAAGACGTGAAGGACGCCTATATCAAGGCGCTGGGCCTGAAGGCCTATTTCAAGGGACTGGTCGATATCCAGACCGAGGAAGTCTGGTTCGAGGCAAAGGAATCCTCCACCCCGCCGATCCTTATGTTCGCGCAGTTGCTGGTCTATGTCCGCGCCGCACGCAAGCGGGGCGAACCGATCCCCGGCTTCCTGGCCGTGATCGACCGCGAAAAGGCGGCCCTGATGCCGACCGAACACGCCCTTTCAATCCTTGAGGACAAGACCGTCGAATGGCCCAAATCCGGTTCGGCGGCCGACAAGGTGCTGGCGGCGAAGATCGCCCCGGTCATCGAAACCCATTTCGTTGTTTACCAGATCGCCAGCCATGAGAAGGAGTTCATCCGTGCGGTCAAATCGGCCATCGCCGAAGGCCGCATCATCCGCACCCAGATCACGCCCGACAACCTGCGGCAGGTGTTCGACAAATGGGTGGCGATGATCGGGCTGGAACTTGGCAGCGCCAACCCGGCCGATTTCGCCGTGCTGTTCTTTGCTGACATCATGCACGATGGCGCGAACGCGACCATGACCAACCTGCCCGCGCGCCTGCTTTACGATGGCGGCAAGCCGGTGTTCCTGCTCAACGGACAGACCTATGAACTGGCCAGCGAGCGCGGCTATCGCAATTTCTGGGCGATCTATCATCGCCCGCCTGAGGCGAAGCACCGCCACTACCTGCTTGAACGGCGGGACAGCCTGCTCCCGCTCGACGAACAGAAGTTCAAGGGTGCCTATTACACCCCGCTGCATATCGTCGACAAAGCCTACGACCAGTTGACGGCCACGTTGGGAGAGAACTGGCAGCAGCGTTACATCATCTGGGATATGTGCTGCGGCGTCGGCAATCTGGAAGTGAAGCACAGCAATTACCGCAATGTCTTCATGTCCACGCTGGATCAGGCGGATATCGACATCATGCGTGCCAGCCACACCTGCGTTGGCGCAACAATCTTCCAGTACGATTACCTGAACGACGACATCGATGATTTCGGCAACATCGACTATTCGATTTCGAACAAGGTCCCGCCTGCGCTGCGGCAGGCAATTGCCGATGCCAAGGAAGGCAAGAAGGGCGCGAAGCCGATTTTGGTGCTGATCAATCCGCCTTATGCAGAGGCAATGAACATTGACAATGTGACGGCTTCGAGCGGCAAAAATTCCGAAATGAAAAAAGGAGTGTCAAAGACAAGAATCAGTCATGGCATGGCGGACCTTGGTTACGCTGCCCGCGAGCTTTTCGTTCAGTTCCTGCACCGGATCATGGCGGAATTGCCCAAGTGCAAGTTGGCCATGTTCAGCAAGCTCAAGTACGTCAACGCACCCAATTTCGGAGCTTTCCGCGAACGTTGGTTGGCCGAATATCTTGATGGTTTTGTCGTGCACAGCAAATCGTTCGATGGCCTCAAGGGCAATTTTCCGATTGGATTTCTTCTTTGGGATATGGCGAAGCAAAAGCCCGCTGACGCCATCAGCACCATCGCCCTAAACAAGGATGGAGAAGCGATTGGCGAAAAGTCATTCTATCGCAAATTGCCGGTGACGTGACCCCCAGCTTTCCCCCAGCTGGGATTAGAGCCGGGCGGTTGTTTTGCGCATCAGCGCAGTTGAAGCAATGGGCTGCGTAGCGGAGCCC